>NZ_JALRGW010000209.1:0-544 GCF_023253315.1 Aestuarium sp. | reverse complement strand
GGGGGGGCATGTGCGCGTATACAGAGGGGGGTCTATCTCTATAGCCATTTTGTCTGTTTGTTTGTCTGTCTGTCTGTTTGTCTGTCTGTTTGTGGACTGGACTGGACTACTTGAGCAGTAGCAGAGCACTCACCCGGGCATTCAAATTTGTCTGTTCCGTCACATTCTCAACGGTTTTTTATACATAGAAGGTATTTGTTTTCTGTTCTTTAGTTCTTTTGAAAGCTTATCCAAACTTCAGTTCTTTTGAAAGGTATCCAAATTGTTGCTCTGGGGTAAACGCGCGTTCACTTTTGTGGTCTTCCATCGTGGGCCGCAGATGAGCCGCGCATGGGGAGCACCAGCCCGCCTGTGGTTTGTGGTGGCGACAATCATGTTGTGTGCAGCTCGCATCGCGATCGTTTCTGCGGTCAAGAAGTACACCATGACCTTTGATTCCTCTGAAAATAACAAGGATGGGACCACAACGTGGACTGTTAGTACAGCTACTGGGCCATCGCGCGAAGAACCGCGGGAACTATCATTCACGTTTTCGACTGATGAG
>NZ_JALRGW010000208.1:0-546 GCF_023253315.1 Aestuarium sp. | reverse complement strand
TGGGCGGCTGCGGAACGCCCGCAGGCCACGTGGGCTGACATTCATCACCCGGCACAACCGGTCGATTGGGAAGACACCGCGCTGTTCTTCGACGAACCTGAACCTCACGGCTTTTGGCTCGCGAAGAACTGGGTGGCTTTTTTTTAGGATGTCCCCCTCCTCCTTGAGGATGCGGATCTCACGCCGAAGCCGTTCATTCTCCCGCGCCAACTCGCGATCCTCGGCTGCGACCACATCCGTGTCGCGGTGCGCGTTCACCCACTTGTTCAAGGTCGATAAGCCGACCCCCAGATCATCCGCAACCTGACGCCGCGAAAGCCCGCTGGTCAACGCGATCCGCACCGCATCCTTGCGAAATTCGTCTGTTCTTCCTGTGCCCATAGCTCTTCTCCTTTGCTGCACATTACGTGACCAAAGGAGCGGCACCAAACCGCGACAGGTCCAATCTGCATGCTGTCACCGATAGCCTTTGAACGGCAGCAGAAACTGAAGCTGCAAGGGGGCTAGGAAACTAGCGGCTATTCAGATCCCGTCCTGCGCGACATT
>NZ_JALRGW010000207.1:0-541 GCF_023253315.1 Aestuarium sp. | reverse complement strand
ACGATCGCGATGCGAGCTGCACACAACATGATTGTCGCCACCACAAACCACAGGCGGGCTGGTGCGCCCCATGCTCTGCTACTGCTCAAGTAGTCCAGTCCCTTCTATGTACCATAATGCCCGGGTGAGTGCTCTGCTACTGCTCAAGTAGTCCAGTCCAGTACCATAAATATATGCATATATATATTAGTCCAGTCCAGTGTACAGGTGGATTGGATACGGGTGTACCACCGCCGAGTGCCATTGCTCGATGAGACCTGAACCAAATGACCTGGGGACTTCAGTTATAGGTCAAGTGGGTCCATAATGCGCTTGGTTTCCGTGTGTGCGGTTCCCAGGTGATTTTAAAGGTGTTTTCGAGTCGGAAAACCTCAAGAAAAGTCCGTGCGGTCGAGGTGCCATTTGGGGGGTCAAAACTCACACACACACAAATCCAGTGCGCTGAAATCGGTGATTCACGTAAAGAGCTTGCTTAGTAATCTTTTGAAACTATTACAAGGCAACTTTTACTTGCTGAGTACGACCCTGCGCGACCTCAAGG
>NZ_JALRGW010000206.1:292-548 GCF_023253315.1 Aestuarium sp. | reverse complement strand
CTCTGCCGGCGCCATTTGTCGCGGGGGGGAAAAAGAAGGTTGGGGGAAGCGATTCTTACATTCTTACAAATGGGGTTCCACGCCAAAACCGACACATGCCCGGGTGAGTGCTCTGCTACTGCTCAAGTAGTCCAGTCCACACGAAGCAAACCGACACCCGGAGCACGTCCCAACCAACAGCCAATCCAGAGCCTCAGCGACAAAGCAAAACGCAGCTCAAACGGAAACTCCCAATGCCCAAAAACGACCCACCGCT
>NZ_JALRGW010000206.1:0-282 GCF_023253315.1 Aestuarium sp. | reverse complement strand
ACCAACACCCCAAATCACACAAGCACCTAAAAAGCCTCCCCGAAAACCTTCTCAACCCCGCTGAAGCGCACCACCTCCGACGCCTTTCGCAGCCGTGAACTAACCAGACCCTTCCAACACAACCGCCGAACCCCGGCATCCTCAAGCGAGCCCGGACACTCCCGCCCCGCCTCCCGACCAACTTGTCGTCCACCCCAGCCCCTGCCCTCGAGCGCCGAACCTCCAACCCCACACCTTGCACAAACTCAATGAGAAACAACTACCCTCCGGCTATCGACCAAT
>NZ_JALRGW010000205.1:0-548 GCF_023253315.1 Aestuarium sp. | reverse complement strand
AGCACCACAAAAGAATAGTCCTCGCCCGTTCCGCCATCGCCCACGTTTAGCGCGCGAAGGGGCTGGCAAGGTTGGCCCGGCAAAGCAACCGTCAAACTGTGGTTAAAGCTGCCAAAGCCATTGGGAACCAAGGTGCTGTCATCGCCGGGTTGCAAGCGTTCTTCGCCATTCACAAAGTACTTGTAGGCATAGTTTCCGGCTGGCAAATTCAGCGTAGCCTGGTAGCTTCCACCGGTAGAATCGCCCACGTAGCGCATGGGGGTAGCGCTGCGGTTCCAGTTGTTGAACGACCCAAAAAGCGTCACCCGCAAGCTGTCCGACGCCGGCCCATAGCGGAACGTTACAGGCTGGGCCATGCTCTGCTTGAGGAGGAGGCTGTATTCGCCGTCCGCGGCGTGGAACGTAACGGTGCCCAGAGGAGCCTCCATGCGCCCGGTAATGCGGTAGATGGCCGAATCCTTCTGATAACTCACCTTCAATCCCTTGGGCCAATCCACCGACTCTACCTCCGAAAGCACATAGTCCTCCACGTAGAGCTTCGTTTCTCC
>NZ_JALRGW010000204.1:0-549 GCF_023253315.1 Aestuarium sp. | reverse complement strand
TAGCCTTCTCATCCGATTCCGCGGTGTAGGCGCCAACTCATAGGCCCGCTTTTCGTTTCACGTCAGAGACAACTAAACAGTAAAAAACGTGACATACCCCAAAACTGTACCTGTGCCCGGGTGAGTGCTCTGCTACTGCTCAAGTAGTCCAGTCCAGTACCTGTGTACCTGCCGCAACCACTTTGGCCCCCGCTCGCGCGGGCGCAGGGGCGTTTTGCTGTTTGCTTTTGTACATTAGTTCGTTCGTACAAACCCATTCAGTTGGACTCCCTGAAGAGAAGTGAGTACAGAAGAACCGAAGACGAGGATGGACAAAAACACGGCACGACGCAGGAAGAAGGGCCTTAGAAGCCGAGATCACTGGAAGGGCCACTCTCGCACGGGGGCCTACCCGAGAGGGCCGGTCTAAGCCACCGGCCAATGGGAGGGCAAACGCCAACCCTGCTCAAATTTACACAGGCATGACGAGCGAACGGGCTCAATCGACCTCGGAAACCTAACATTTAGTAGGCCACTAAAGCTACAGCGTTTTCTCGCCGCCCCCCTCAG
>NZ_JALRGW010000203.1:0-549 GCF_023253315.1 Aestuarium sp. | reverse complement strand
TACCATGTGCCCTTGCTGATCAGCCCCTTTGCCTATTCGACCTATCGCGGCAGCTAGCGGATCAGGATCGCGCGGAAATCATTGACATTGGTGCCAGTCGGGCCGGGGGTGAAGAGGTCACCCAAGGCTTCAAAGGCGGAATAGGCGTCATTGCCGGTCAAAAGCGCTACGGGATCGTGGCCAAGGCTGCGCAGGCGGGCCATGCTGTCGCCGGTTGCAAAGGCGCCTGCGTTGGATTCCGAGCCGTCGATGCCGTCGGTATCGGCGGCCAAGGCGGCAAAGGGCACCTGTTCGGCGGCAAGCGCGAGGGCCAGCAGAAATTCGCTGTTGCGCCCACCGCGGCCCTTGGCGCGCAGGGTGACCGTGGTCTCGCCCCCCGAGAGCAGCACCACGGGGCGGGCGAAGGGGCGGTTGCGGCTGGCGATTTCGCGGGCGATGGCGGCGTGGACCTGGCCGACATCGCGGGATTCGCCTTCGATCCGGTCGGACAGGATGGCGGCGGGCAGGCCTGCGGCTTCGGCGCGGGCGGCGGCGGCTTCGAGCGACAGG
>NZ_JALRGW010000202.1:0-550 GCF_023253315.1 Aestuarium sp. | reverse complement strand
AGAACCTGAAGCAGGATGTCAAAGACCTCGGGGTGGGCCTTCTCAATCTCGTCCATCAGGACGACCGAGTAGGGCCTGCGCCTGATTGCCTCGGTTAGCTGACCGCCCTCGTCATAGCCGACATACCCCGGAGGGGCACCAATCAGCCTCGAGACCGAGTGCTTCTCCGAGTACTCGCTCATATCAATCCGGACCATGCTCTTCTCATCGTCAAACAAGAACTCGGCCAGCGACTTGGCAAGCTCGGTCTTTCCCACCCCGGTTGGGCCCAGGAACATAAATGATCCAGTTGGCCTGTCGGGATCTGAGATGCCCGCCTTCGAGCGCCGAACCGCATCGCTGACCGCCTTGACCGCCTTCTTCTGGCCAATGAGTCGCTTACCTAGCTCGGCCTCGAGCTGCAGCAGCTTCTGGCTTTCGCCGGCTAGCAGCCTTCCGGTTGGGATGCCGGTCCAGGCGGAGACAACCGCAGCGATCTCGTCCTCGGAAACCTGCTCACCGACCATGCGTTCCTTGGGCTCACCCTCTTGACGCTCGGCCTCCTGAAGCT
>NZ_JALRGW010000201.1:0-550 GCF_023253315.1 Aestuarium sp. | reverse complement strand
CCCTATAGCCGTTTTGTCTGTCTGTTTGTTTGTCTGTTTGTCTGTTTGTTTGTCTGTGACTGGACTACTTGAGCAGTAGCAGAGCACTCACTGTCTGTTCCGTCACATTCTAAACGGTTTTTTATACATAGAAGGTATTTGTTTTCTGTTCTTATTCATGCGCCAAATACATAGAGAATACTGATCGATTCTTCACAGCCTCGCAGCTTTTGAAAAGGGTTGAAAAAACTTGCGAGGCTTTTTCAGTCTCAAACTGCGCCCAAAACGCCCCAGCGACACGCCCGGCCGCGGCAACGGCGCCACCCCGACATCATGCACAGCGGCGACATCATGAGCCCGCGGTTCCGCTCCGACGACATGCTCGGCGGCGGCTACGGCGCCGCCCCGTGTACACCCCGGCGACATCGTACAGCGACGACAACGGCGCCGCCCCGGTATCATGCACGACGGCATCGGTGCCACGGTCCCGCCCGGCGACACGCTCGACGGGGGCTACACCGTGGCGTGAAGCAACTCGGCGTGGGACAACCCCGTTGCGTGCAGCTCGGCG
>NZ_JALRGW010000200.1:0-551 GCF_023253315.1 Aestuarium sp. | reverse complement strand
CAAAAATTGCTAATTCATATAAAGCCATTGAACCAGCCCAACCAGCTACAAGTGCAGTGTGCATAAGGTGCACTGCAATTAAACGACCCGGGTCATTTAATACAACCGTGTGTACACGGTACCATGGTAATCCCATAAGCTACCTCTTTTAATATTCTAATATCAGTTATAATTGACTTTCTATACAACAGTATAGCATAAGTTTGAAAAGGATCCAAAACAGAAGAGATATTTTTTCAAGTAATTTTTTAATTGGGGCTAAACGGACTCGAACCGCTGACATCTTCGGTGTAAACGAAGCGCTCTACCAACTGAGCTATAGCCCCTTCTTTTCTTATATACAGTATACACGATAAGATCCTTTTCATGCAACTGGTTAAATGCCCCAAAACAAAGAATTGGGGCAATCAAGGCAAAATGAATTAGCCTTGACGTTGTTTGTGTTTTGGATTTACACAAATTACCATTACTCGTCCATGACGTCGGATTACGCGACATTTAGGACACATTTTTTTTACAGATGAACGAACTTTCATAACAGGCCTCATTTG